>NZ_CP034448.1:2077500-2080000 GCF_003952465.1 Mesorhizobium sp. M1B.F.Ca.ET.045.04.1.1 | reverse complement strand
AATAGATAACAAAAATTGGCAATATGGCTGAATCAATTCCAATTCACCCCTTGCGATTCGGCGAAAGATTCAACTACCCGAATCGGCAGCGATCAAAATGTCGGGTCAAGACACCTGCGCCCGATCGAGGATCGCCATGCGGCCTATTCCACGATCTCTGCTCTCGCCATTTTGCGAGGTGACTGAGGCACAGAAGCCGGCTGAGTTTAAATTCAACCGGCTAATATTATTTCGCACCCAGTTAGACGTCGGTCTCTGAATACGTGTCCCCACTTGGACGTCCTCATCAGCCGCAGCGCAAAGCGGGCATCGCACCGGGCACCAATGTGGGTGGGGGAATGTTTCGCCTTGCCCGTGACCTCTGTGTCCCTCCTGCGATCCCCTAACGCAAAAACGGCCCGCGCGAGGCGGGCCGTTTTGGTGTTTGGTTTCGGGGACAGGATTTGGCTTCTTTGTCCCGCGGCGTCGGCTTCGCCTTCTTGCGGGCCCCTGATGAGCGCTCAAATCAGCCGGCCACCACAAGCCGAATGCCAAAACGGCCCGCGCGAGGCGGGCCGTTTTTGGTATTTGGTTGCGGGGACAGGATTTGAACCTGTGACCTTCAGGTTATGAGCCTGACGAGCTACCGGGCTGCTCCACCCCGCGCCAACCATAGAGGTAAGCTTTCGCTTACCGGATTCAAGAGACCGCCAAATGAAAGGGCCGCTTGCGCGGCCCAGGATCCCGTTTGGCGGGCCTTATGCATGTCGCCCAAAAGTGCCGCGCGGTTTTGCGGCAACGACATGCATCAAAAACCGTAAGGAGAAGATTTGTCTCCATCCGGATCCGATCCGGATGTGAGATGAACGTGCGCTTGGCAGACCTGGCAGCGACCTACTCTCCCGCGTCTTGAGACGAAGTACCATCAGCGCTGGAGCGTTTCACGGCCGAGTTCGGAATGGGATCGGGTGCAGCCGCTCCGCCATAACCACCAGGTCGGCAAAACGCACGTTCAAATCGAGAAGCTGTTCAAGCGCGATCCAAGGATCGTCGCCTTGTGCCTTGGCTATTCTGTTGGCCCGGCGCCTTTCGAAGCGAAGCTTCGCAAGGTCGACCGACCGTCGGCGCCGATGCGCCGCACCCACGTAGCGCCGCCCGAAGGGCGGAACAAGCGTGAGTGAGAACAAGCCATCCGACTTGTCGGATGGATATTAGGAATGAGAACGATCAAGCCGATCGAACTATTAGTACCGGTAAGCTTCAAGCGTTGCCGCTCTTCCACACCCGGCCTATCAACGTGGTCGTCTTCCACGGTTCTCAGGGAATACTCGTTTCAAGGTGGGTTTCCCGCTTAGATGCCTTCAGCGGTTATCCCGTCCGGATATAGCTACCCTGCAATGCGGCTGGCGCCACAACAGGTCCACCAGAGATCCGTCCATCCCGGTCCTCTCGTACTAGGGACAGATCCTTTCAATATTCCTACACCCACGGCAGATAGGGACCGAACTGTCTCACGACGTTCTGAACCCAACTCACGTACCGCTTTAAATGGCGAACAGCCATACCCTTGGGACCTGCTCCAGCCCCAGGATGCGATGAGTCGACATCGAGGTGCCAAACAACCCCGTCGATATGGACTCTTGGGGGTCATCAGCCTGTTATCCCCGGCGTACCTTTTATCCGTTGAGCGATGGCCCTTCCACGCGGGACCACCGGATCACTATGACCGACTTTCGTCTCTGCTCGACTTGTCAGTCTCGCAGTCAGGCAGGCTTATGCCATTGCACTCAGCGAACGATTTCCGACCGTTCTGAGCCCACCATCGCGCGCCTCCGTTACTCTTTAGGAGGCGACCGCCCCAGTCAAACTACCCACCATACATTGTCCCGGACCCGGATAACGGGCCGCGGTTAGACATCCATAGTAATAAGGGTGGTATTTCAAGGGTGGCTCCACCTGAGCTGGCGCCCAGGCTTCAAAGCCTACCACCTATCCTACACATGCCACTACGAATGCCAATGTAAAGCTATAGTAAAGGTGCACGGGGTCTTTCCGTCTAACCGCAGGAACCCCGCATCTTCACGGGGAATTCAATTTCACTGAGTCTATGCTGGAGACAGCGGGGAAGTCGTTACGCCATTCGTGCAGGTCGGAACTTACCCGACAAGGAATTTCGCTACCTTAGGACCGTTATAGTTACGGCCGCCGTTTACTGGGGCTTCGATTCAGAGCTTGCACCCCTCCTCTTAACCTTCCAGCACCGGGCAGGCGTCAGACCCTATACGTCGCCTTGCGGCTTCGCAGAGCCCTGTGTTTTTGATAAACAGTCGCTACCCCCTGGTCTGTGCCACCCTCCTCTGCTTGCGCAGAAAAGGGTCACGCTTCTTCCGAAGTTACGCGTGCAATTTGCCGAGTTCCTTCAGCATAGTTCTCTCAAGCGCCTTGGTATACTCTACCTGACCACCAGTGTCGGTTTCGGGTACGGTCTATAAGGAGGAGCTATTTCCTGGAACCACTCCGC